>NZ_BAAHAW010000018.1:0-5301 GCF_054777235.1 Humibacter antri
ATGCCGGACGCGACAGGCCACTACCCCTCAGAGCCTGCCCCAAGGAGCACGAACAACGTAACGGGCAAAGTGTGGGCACGGTAGCTGCGTGCGCGCAGGGCCTGAGGCTCAGGTCCTGAGGGCAACGAGCTCTGCCCCGTGCTGTGAATCGTGAAAGAGGCAAAGAGTCTGGCAAGAACTCCGAGAAACTTTCTTCTGCCAAGGACTTCCGCACCGGATCGCTGCACGCGCTGAGAGGATTGCTGTCGTGACGTTGGCTGCTTTCGTGCTGCGTGTCCTGCTCGCTGGGGTCTTCGTCGGTATGGGGATCAACCATTTCGTACCGCGATCGGCGCGTGTGATGGCGGCGATGATCCCGCCACGGTTGCGCGGGAGACGTATCACGCCTTTGATGCTTGTGTACTTCACTGGTGTTTGCGAGATCGCCGGCGCACTCGGCCTACTCTTCCCGCTCACCCGAACCGCGGCAGCTATCGCCCTGGTCGTGTTCCTTGCGGCAGTGTTCCCGGCCAACGCGTATGCCGCACAGCATCGCGACCGATTCGGGAGCCTCGCCGTTGCCTTCTGGCCGCGACTGATTGGCCAGATCGGGTTGGCTGTTCTCATCCTGGTGGCCGCGTTCGTGAATGGCGGCTAGGCCGAACTACTTCGGAGGGAGCTGCTACTCAGTTGGGTGTCGAGAAGGTGGCCGTGTTCCTCGGTGAGGTGCAAGCCGACATTCGACGTCGCGGAAACGGCCATCGCTCAAGCCTCCCCCGGTCTGTGGTGGTGGTGCACGTGTCGCGGGTACCAAGTGGTACCCGCCGGCGGGATAGGAACAGTTGTCCCGCTCCTGGGATGCTTTAGGTGTGCACCCGCAGCAGACGCCAGCCTCAAGCGGTGACGTGGCCGAAACGTCGCAGCTTGTTGACCAGCTGCTCGGCCGGGTTGCCGGCGGCGACCAGGCCGCGTTCGGCGAACTGTATGACATGGTCGTCTCCCGAGTGTTCGGAACCGTGCTCCGGCTGGTGATTGATCGGTCCCAGGCCGAAGAGGTGACCCAGGAAGTCTTTCTGGAAGTGTGGCAATCCGCTGCGGTGTTCGATCCGAATAGGGGTCGAGGGATCGGTTGGATCATCACCATGGCGAAGCGACGCGCCATCGACCGGATCCGCTCGGCGCAGGCCGCGCACGACCGCGACCTACGTGTCGGGATCAGGGAGTACGCGGTACTGGACGATGTCGCCGATGCTGCCGCGACCGTGATGGAACGTGATCGTGTGGGAAGGGCGATGCAACAACTGTCCGACCCGCAACGGCAGGCGATCGCACTGGCCTACGACGGGGGTCTCACTCACACCGAGATCGCCCAGCTTTTGAGCGTGCCCGTTGGCACAGTCAAAACGCGGCTACGCGATGGGATGATCCGGCTCAGACACGAACTGGGGGTGACCGTATGAGTAGTCACGGCGACACCGACCACCCCGAGGACGTCCGTCTGCTTTCCGCCGGTTACGCTTTGGGCTCTCTCACCCGCCGAGAACGCGCTGAGTACGAACGCTGGCTCGAACGAGGCGGTGCTGCCCGTGCCGAGGCGTCCGAGTTCGCGGAGGTTGTCACCATGCTGAACACGGCGACACCGGCAACCGAACCTCCTGCCGCGCTCAAGACAGCCCTGATGGCCCGAATCGCGGTAACTCCGCAGACTCGACCAATCATCGCCGGGCACGACCAGCGGGAGACGACGGAAGCTGTCGCGGCACCTGCGCTCGCGCGACCCGAACTCGAGCACGAATCCGTTGGCACTGGCTTCCTCGAAGAGGCACAGGAGGCCGCACCAGTGAAACACGGGCTGAGAGCGGCACAGCGGAAGGCGCAGCGACGCTGGTTCACCCGGCCCTTGGCCATGGTTGCTGCCGCAGCGGCTGCTGTTGTACTGGTTGCAGGTGGCGCCACGATAGGGGTGCATCTGGCCCAGCATCCGCAACACAGTGTGCAGGCGGACGCTCTGGCCTCGATCACTTCAGCCGCTGACGCGCAGCACGCCACCGTGAAGGTGACCGGCGGGGGAACAGCGACTCTGGTCTGGTCCGCTTCCCGCGGCAAGTCGGCGATTGTGGTTGATGCGGTTCGTACGGCGCCTGCCGGGAAGACATACCAGCTCTGGTACATCCGAGACGGGCACGCCACCTCGGCGGGATTCATGACCGGGAACTGGCAGGTCCTCAATGGTCAGCTGCAGCACGGCGACGTCGTCGGCATGACCCTCGAACCGGCCGGCGGATCCGCACAGCCAACCACCAATCCGATTGTCGCGATCAGCACCTAGCCCCTCGAACCCCGCTCACGACGCATCAAGTATCCCCTTTCCACCTCACCGCTGCGGCCCGTACCCGACGGCCGGATCGTGACCTCCGGAACGGATTGCGTGCTCATCAAATCCGTTCCCGGCATCGCTTCCGAATCCACCGGTGCCCCATATGGGTTTCACGGACGATTCGATGGCAAGGATGCTCAAGATGAACAAGAAGGCGAAGTTCCTTTTGGTTCCGGCGCTAGCCCTGGGTGCGGTCGCACTCAGCGCGGCCCCGGCGATGGCTGCAACCGGTACCGATGCGGGCTACCAGGCGACCCTGGCGCCGCTGAACGGAAGCACCGCATCAGGGACTGTGATGGTGATGGTCTCCGGTGACCAAGCAACGGTCACCGAACACGTGACCGGTCTAGCCGCAACCTTCAACGGAAAGCCTTACCCACACGTGCAGCACATCCACATCGACGGTGCCGGAACCTGCCCGACGATAGCGGCTGACACGAACAAGGACGGCGTGATCAGCACCACTGAAGGCGGCCCCTCGTACGGAAAGATCGGGGTCACCCTCTCCACCAGCGGAGACACCAGCCCGGCCGCCGCAACCGACCTGACGGTGGCGGGAATGGGGGCCTCCTACGACTACAACCGCACGATCACCCTCGACCCGGCCACTGCCGCATCGCTGAAGGCAGGGACTGCCGTAGTCGTGGTACACGGCCTGGACCCGGCAACCCTGCCCGCTGCAGCCCAGAAGGAGCCCAGCGACCTGGTCCCGTCCTTGCCGTTGGCGGCGACATCGCCGGCTTTGTGCGGCACACTGCAGGCCTCACAGATGCAGATGCCCGTCGGCGGCGCACAGACCGGTAGCGGTTCAACATCCACCGGTATCGACGTGGGTCTGTTGGCCCTAGGCGGTGGCCTTGCCGCCGCAGCCGCCGGAACGCTGATCGTCCGTCGTCGCATCGCTTCACGTCGCTAGGAACCTTCCAGCGATGAGCTCTCACCGCAAGTACAGCCGCCGCCGTCTCAGCCTGCTGACGGCGGCGGCCGTGCTGCTCCTCGCCGGCGCCGGGACCACCTCCGCTTGGGCGATATGGGGCAACCCTGCGCCGCCGCAACCACCAGCATCCGCGGCCACACCCACCCGAACACCCACGACTACCCCCACCCCCACCTCACCGGCAGCACCACGGCCGCCTGCAACAGTGGGCCCGATCCTGCCCGCATCGCTGCCCACCCACTTGTCGGTGCCGGCGATCGGTGTCGACACGGCCCTGATCCAGCTCGGACAGAACACGGACGGCACGGTACAGGTTCCGCCGCTCACCGCGAACTCGCCCGCCGGCTGGTACCAGAAATCGCCCACCCCGGGCCAGGTCGGACCCGCAGTGATCCTCGGACACGTCGACACTCCCGCCGGTCGTTCCGTGTTCTACAACCTCGGCAAACTCCGCCAAGGCGACCAGATCTCCGTCACCCGCGCCGACAACACCGTCGCCGTGTTCACCATCGACAAAGTTGCTGAATACCCCAAGAACGCGTTTCCACAGTTCGCTGTCTACGGCAACACGAACAACGCCCAACTCCGCCTGATCACCTGCGGCGGCGCCTACAACGAAGCCATCGAACACTACGTCGACAACATCGTCGTCTACGCCTCCCTCACCGCAAGCCACCCCGTCTAGTGAGCCGTCTCATGTCTGAAAACCACCCTCACCGCCCCATCACCATTGCGATGGTCACCGCAATGGCCCTACTGCTGACCGGATGCGCAGCAACCAATGCGACCTCACCCCAAGCAACCCACAGTCCCGCCACGGCATCATCCTCGGCATCCCCTCCAGCTGACTCGCCAGCTGCGGCAGGTCAGCCTCTGCCGGCAGCGCGAATGATCTGCACCCAGGAAACCCAAGGCAACATCGCGAAGATCCTCTCCATCGCCCACCCCACACCACCGCAATCGAGTTGGACGAATGGCCTCTACACGTGCATCTACCACGTGAACGGAAAAGCACTGCGCCTCTCCGTCCAACAATCGACAGACGACGCCGCAGCCAGGGCCTACTTCGCTACCAAACAGAAGTCAGCCCCCACCGCACAAACAATCGACGGCCTCGCCAGCCTGGGACTACCGGCCTACCTGACACCAGACGGCAAAGCCAGCTTCGTCAAGGACAACATGACCCTCCTCGTCGACGCCAGCCACCTGCCCGCTGCCAGGCCCGGACGACCAACCCGCACCCACATCGCCTACCAAATCGCCACAGCCATCCTCGCCTGCTGGAACAGCTAAACCTGCGATTGACCGTACAGTTCCTTGCAGCGCGCTATGGCAGGCCGGCAATTCACCGGCTGGGCGACATCGCCCGCCTCGGGTGGGCCGCGCGGTCGGGACGCTGCCCTCCGGCGCGTCGTACGTGTGCGGGTTTTCCGTCTTCGCCGAGAACGACCAGTCCGCGTGTGCTGTTCGCTGCCCTCTCCAGTAGTTGTATCCAGTCGCGGTTGATCGAGGGTACGCGGGACCCGAAGTATCTGAAGTACACGGGGCTCTGGGCTGACATCCACAGCGATGATCTCCCGCTTCCGATCGAGAGGTCTTCGAGCCAGGACATCAGGAAGGACTCGCTGCGGCGGAACTTGTTGACGATGACGATCTCGAGGTGGGTCAGAAGCCGGTCGTCGAACTCGACGTCTTGCGGACCGTAGACCATGGTTCCCAATTGTTCATTCCTAGGTGTCGTCTTGATCAATCAGCGCGAAGCCCTTCTTCCAGCGTCGGTAAGCACCAGAGCAGCGGCCGCGGCTGCGCTTCCCGCGGCCCGGGGAGCAGACGAGCGTGATGCCCATTTCGAGCCGGCTTGGCGACCGTATTGGGAGTGCCCGTCGCAGGCGGTATCGGTGAACTATCGCGCCTGCCCTGTATTGGGCTATTTGTTGAAGGGGGTCTGCTGCACGGATAGGTGACATCTGAGCTGTCTGGTCGTGAGACTGGGCTGGAAGGATGTCAG